>JACQAM010000015.1 GCA_016194975.1 Bacteroidota bacterium | reverse complement strand
TGGCGCTGTGCCGCCTGATGGTGTAACGGTAGCACTTCCATTACAACTTCCGAAACAGGTAACGTTCACCTGGGAAGAAGTGGTTGAAACTACAGTTGGTTGTGTAATTGTGAATGATTGCGTGTGTGTGCAACCAGCAGGTGAACTGATCGTACAAGTATAACTTCCAGCGCAAAGAGCAGAAGCCGTTGCAGCGGTTCCACCGGAAGGTGCCCATGAATAGGTGTACGTTCCTGTTCCACCGGCAGCGACAACGGTTGCACTTCCGTTGCAAGATGCATTACAGGTAACATTCACCTGTGAAGGAACATCGGTGATAGCAGCGGGCTTAAATGTTTGTGTTATAGTACAACCTGCAGGCGAACTGATCGTGCACGTGTAACTTCCTGCACAAAGTCCGGAAGCAGTTGCAGCCGTTCCACCCGATGGTGCCCATGAATAAGTGTAAGTTCCAGTTCCGCCGGCAGCGACAACGGTTGCACTTCCGTTACAGGTTCCATTACAAGTAACATTCACCTGCGAAGGCGTAGCAGTAATTACGGGAGGTTGCGTGATGGTGAAGGATTGCGTGTGCGTGCATCCTGCAGGCGAACTGATCGTACACGTGTAACTTCCCGCGCAAAGAGCAGAAGCCGTTGCCGCAGTTCCGCCTGATGGAGCCCACGCGTAAGTGTAAGTTCCTGTTCCGCCCGCAGCGACAACTGTAGCACTTCCGTTACAGGTTCCATTACAGGTAACATTCACCTGCGAAGGAACATCAGTGATAGCAGCTGGTTGAGTGATAGTGAAAGTTTGAGTGTGCGTACAACCTGCAGGCGAACTGATCGTGCACGTGTAACTTCCCGCGCAAAGAGCAGAAGCCGTTGCAGCAGTTCCGCCTGAAGGAGCCCACGCGTAAGTATAAGTTCCAGTTCCGCCGGCAGCGACAACGGTAGCACTTCCATTGCAACTTCCGAAACAGGTGACATTCACCTGAGAGGGAACATCTGTTATGGCCGGATTAGAAGTGATATTGAAGGTTTGTGTTGCAGTACAACCCCCGGAAGCAGTAACGGTACACGTATATGTGCCCGCGCATAATCCATTTGCAGTAGCCGCAGTTCCTCCGGAAGGCGCCCACGAATACGTGAAAGGTCCTGTTCCTGTAACAATATTAGTTGTCGCCGATCCTGTACAACTGCCAAAACATGAAATATTGGTTTGCGTACCTGAAAGTGTGAGACTGCCCGAACTGATGATCGTAAAAGTTTGAGTAAAAGGTGCGGTGCAGGAAAGTGCATCATTGATCGTGCAAGTGTAAGTTCCCGCGCAAAGTCCAGTTGCTGTTGCTGTGCCTTGTCCACCTCCCGGAGCAGGAGACCATGAGTAAGTGAACGGGCCAACTCCATTGGTGAGAGTAACCGTAGCAGTTCCTGTACAAGCAGAGCAGCCCGCGTTTGTTTGAGACGGAGTTATTGTCAATGCATTCGAGCATGCAAGAAAATCAATGAATACACCGGAATCGTAAATGCAATCCGAGGCATCAGCAATTGCAAGTTTCCAGTGATAAGTCTGACATGGACATAAGCCGATGTTGCGAGTAAGTACCGTAGTGAAACCATCATACTGAATTGTAGCTCCGCCGGTATTATCAATGTAGTAGGCGCTGTTCGTTACGTTATTTACATTGTCAATAGAAACAATAGTTGTATTGTTTGGCAAAGTTGCCATATTGCTGTTGTTGTAAAATCCCGCCTGGCATGCAGGCCCGGGTCCGGTGATAAAAAGTCCGAAAGCGTCATTGAATCCGGAATTCACAAATTCAGGATATTCTTCGGAACCGAAAACAAATCTTATCTGAAGATTATTGCATGCCGGCGTAATATCAAATTCAATAATACATGGATCATGAGTAGCCTGCGGATCGAGTGAAGTGAGTTGCGGATCATTCGCAGAAGTTCCGTTGCAAGTTCCTGCGCTTGTTGAATTGTTCGGACCGATTGCATTAACTGCAGAACCAGTCGTCATGATTATTCCATTGGTGATCCCTATGTTCGTGGTATTTCCATTTGCAAAAGTTCCGTAAGCATTCGAAGGGCAATTGATGGTAACGTTGCTCACAGTCACACCTTGTCCCACAAGACTTGCAATAAGTGTTGCAGCGGAAACTCCCGGAGTTACGGTAAGCTGCGCTTCTACCTTTATCGGAGAACCGAAAAAGAAAAACGCAAACAAAGACAAGACGTAGAATCCTGTTCTGGAGCAGAAAAATTTAATCATGAAGAACTTGTGTTAAGGATGTGATTGCCAATACCAAACCTATGAAAACGTAAGCAAGAAGTCAAGGGTATATCTATAATAAAAGTCCATTGAAGTGGCAGCAATTAACATTCATCGATTTGCCGATTATAAAATGCTGTTCAGATGAAACAATATGGAATTCGTCGAAAAATATCTGTTGATAAATATTCAAACAAATGAATAGGATAAAAAAGTAATAAAAATAATTATGTAAAATAAAAAATAATGTAAAATACTATCTTATTAATGAAATATGTCCAATCATTTTATAATGTTTATATAAATTATCTGTATATTCTATCTTGTAAACATAAACATCTTCCGGAGCATTATCCCCCTTATTCTGCCAGGTTCCATTCCATCCAACCTCCGGATCCTTCGATTCGAATACAATTTTTCCCCAGCGATCGAATATCATCAGATCATAATCCTGCGAAAGTATATTCGAAAAAACAGGAATGAAGATCTCGTTGTGATTGTCATCATTCGGCGTAAATGCATTCGGAATATAAAAAGTGTGGTAGTCATTCACCACGATATTCATGTAAGCGGTATCGCTGCAACCGGAATCATTCTGCACAATAAGATATACCGGGTAATTTCCGGGAAAATCATACGTGTGATTCTGCTGGTAAAGAGTACTCGTTGTACTGTCCCCGTACGACCAATACCACGTATTCGCTCCCGAAGAAGTGTTCGTAAAATAAATCAGCGGATTGAGAATATCGGTCAGCGTTGGTGTTGCACTGAAAGAAGCAACCGGTTGTGCAAATGTCCGGATCATGCAGGGAATGGTTTGTGTTGTAGCACAACCCGGCGGAACAGACACCGTAAGCGAAACACTGTGGCACCCGGCCGAAATGAAGTTATGTTGTGGCTCCGCTGCATTCGATGTCGACCCGTTGTCACCGAAATCCCAGTGAAATGTTGCATTGCCTAAACCGGTTGTGTCAAGCGAAAAATGCACGAGCAATGGTGTGCAACCGGAATTCGTGTCGGCTGTGAAATTGAAAACAGGTGATTGTTGCACAATGATATTCACTGTTTGTGTCGCTGTTTGCCCGCACTGATCGGTTGCAGTAACAGTGTAAGTTGTGGTAGAAGCCGGAGTAACCAGAACAATATTTCCTGAAATATTTCCGGGATTCCAATTGTAATTTATTGTTCCCATTCCTCCGCTTGCATTTGCATTCAAAGTTGTTCCTCCTCCTGCACAAATAGGAGAAGCGCCATTTGCGACAAGAGATACCGGTGCTGCAACAGAAATAGTAAAGAGCAGCGGACCTGCAGAGCATCCTAACGCATCGGTAATATTCAGTGTGTATGTTGTTGTTGATGCAGGTGTAACCGTTACAGAAGATTGATTCGGCAAACCATTACTCCACGCATACGTGATCGGATTATTTCCTCCTGCAACATTCGCCGTCATTGTTGTATTAGTTCCGGGACAAATGGAATCATTTCCGGAAGTTGTAACGCTGAGCGAATTATTCGACGCAACGGAAAATGTATCAACGCCCGTGCAACCATTCGCTTGATCCGTGATGGTTACAGAATAAAATCCGGGCAGCAATCCATTGGCAGAATTAGTGGTACTCACATTAGGCGACCAGGAATAAGAGAAGGGGCCGGCGCCATTCACAGTAATGTTTGCTGTTCCATTATTGCTTCCGCATGATGATGGAGTTGTTGTATTCGTAAATGTGAATGATCCGACAGTGAATGGAAGTGACGCGGGATAAATTGCAACATTGCCACAGAGATCCGTCACAGGCCCGACAAGATTTGCCGTGTAAGTTCCGGCACTTGTTATTGCCGGTGAAATTGTAAATGTAAATGTGTTGTCGTATTGCGCGCCCGCATTGCACGCTGCAGAATTTACGGTGGTCACTGTGTAATTTCCATTCGGGCCGCTGAAAGAAAAGTCGGAGGCCTGCACCGTGTTGCACAGAATATTTTCAGAGAAAGTTACTGTAAGTGTATTTCCTCCGCAACCCGGATTGGTCACTGATAATATTTGAGGAGGAATGATATCGAAAATTGTTGCGGTGGAAGCGGAGAAATTTATCGTGTATCCATATTGCGTGGAAGAATAATTGCTCACATTCACTACATAAGTTTGTCCGGCAAGAACGGGCACCACCTGGTTGTAAGGAGTTCCTGATGCATTCTGCGAGTTGAGTGTTGATCCTCCATTAGGGCCCGTTGTTCCGGGTGTGGCTGAATAATTACAACTCGTTTCTATTGCCGGATTTGTGAAAATATCAGAACAGGAATTATTCGTCAGGTTGTAAACGGCCCAATCATAATCATCCGCGCTGTTGTTAGGAGTGATGGTGAAATTCAGGTTCCCGGTTGTCTGTACGGTGAAAGTGTACCACACATCATTCAGTTCTCCGCTGTTGAGGCAGGAAGAATTATTGTTGATCTCATTCGGGTAAGTTCCTTCACCGCTATAAGAAACCGAAGTGGAATAAACATTCTGGCAAATAGGAATTGCATCGAGACAATCCTGGTTCGTGGGAACCTGTGCGTGCGCGGGAAAAATGACGAAGGTCAGTATCGCAGCGAAAAAAATAGGAATGATGGGGATTCTCATCAGTAACTAAAGTACGTGAACGCTCACCCGGAGTTTGATGAACTTTGTAAATGGGCGAAAAAATCATGCCACGTGCAGCTTTCCAAAGATTCTATTCCTAATTTTGAAACGTTTTTCTGTACACATAACAATCACTTAATCCGAAACTCAAATGAAAGTCACTGTAGTAGGCGCAGGTAATGTAGGTGCAACATGCGCTGATGTGATCGCACACAAAGAACTCTGCAACGAACTTGTTCTCGTTGACATCAAACCGAATTTCTCCGAGGGAAAAGCGCTCGACATCTGGCAAACTGCGCCGATCAATCTTTACGATACACGCGTGAAAGGATCGACCGACGATTATTCCAAAACAGCGAACTCTGATGTGGTGGTGATCACTTCGGGTCTTCCGCGTAAACCGGGAATGAGCCGCGATGATCTTATTTCCACGAATGCGGCCATTGTAAAATCGGTAACTGAAAATATTATCAAACATTCACCCAATGCGATCATCATCATCGTTTCCAATCCGCTTGATGTGATGACGTACTGCGCTTATCTCACTGCGAAAATAGATTCGAGCCGCGTTTTCGGAATGGCAGGAATTCTCGACACCGCACGTTACCGCGCATTTCTTGCGGAAGAATTGAATTGTTCTCCGAAAGATATTCAGGCCGTTCTCATGGGCGGACATGGCGATACGATGGTTCCGCTTCCACGTTACACGACAGTTGGAGGAATTCCGGTGACCGAACTCATTGACAAAACAAAACTCGATGCCATCATCGACCGCACAAAAAAAGGGGGAGGAGAAATTGTAAATCTTCTCGGAACATCTGCATGGTATGCTCCCGGCGCGGCAGCGGCACAAATGGTGGAAGCGATCGTGCGCGATCAGAAAAGAATTTTCCCGGTGTGTGCTTTGCTTAATGGAGAATACGGAATGAAAAATATTTATCTCGGCGTTCCGGTGAAGTTGGGTAAAAAAGGAATCGAGCAGATCATTGAACTCAAACTGAATGCAGAAGAAAAAAAATTACTCGACGATTCTGCAAAAGCCGTGAAAGAAGTCATGAGCGTACTCGATGGAATGAATATCGTTACGGCATAATTTTTTTATATCAGAATTCACAAAAGCCGGAAATGTCTCCGGCTTTTTTAATTTAGCATCATGAAGGTTCGGATACCCATACGATTTCTCGGCATAGAAGGAGACGGTTATCATCTCGCTGTGAAAATGAAGATTAACGGGAAATCGGCGAATGCTATTCTCGACACCGGCGCTTCAAAAACCGTTTTTGATAAAACGCGCATCGGACATTTCCTGGGGAAGGAAAAATTTTCACTCAATGAACAATTATCCACCGGGCTTGGAACAACCACGATGCAAAGCCATGTGGTGGAACTCATGATGATCTCATTGGGAAAAATCGTTATTCAGAATTACCAGGCAGTAGTGCTCGACCTGAGCCACGTGAATGAAACGTATCACAAACTCGGATTACCGAAAATAGACGGAGTGATCGGCAGTGATATTTTTCACCGGTACAAAGCGGTGATCGATTACGAAAAAAAAATTCTCTGGCTGCGGGAAGTGAAAAAAGTGAAAAAGAAAAAATGACTTTCCCGATTGCATCGTGCGTTGGCCATTAGCCGGCCCCGAATATTCCCGAATAATTTTTATTTTACTGTGACACGAACAGTTTCTTTCGTTCCGGAAGTTTGCAGAGTGAAAAAATATTCACCGGCGCTGAGAGGAGTGAGATCGAAACTTGTTTTTTCCGTTCCGGCGTGCGACGTCCACGAATTCTGTTCTATCATTCTTCCCGCAACATCCGTGATCGTCATCAGCACATTTTCTTCTTTGTCGAAATGCAGCGTCACAAAAAAATCGTCCGAAACAGGATTGGGATAAGCCGCAATGATGTGCTGGTGATTCACCGCAACTGATTCATGAACTCCGCTATAAGTTGCCCAGGGAATAGTGGCGCAATAAATATTCAGGTCACCGTCATTCGTGCGCCCGTCTGTCCATACGGGTATCGCGTACCCGCGCGCCGCCACCACCTGCGTGTACTCGCCGATTCCGAAATTCGAATTCTGCGAACCGATCGTGGAAAAATCAGTTGCCACATTCGTGATCTGCTGGTTTCCCAATAGCGTTTGTCCGCCGTCAACGGAATACGCAAAATAATAATGTGTTGTTTTATTATTCACCGGATCAAGACGACGATCGTACCAGGTGAGAAAAATAATTCCGTCTGTATTGATCGTGATCGCAGAATAAAAATTATCAGCAGCCGGATCCGTATCATTATTCACGATCACCGGTGTTGACCAGGTCATTCCTCCATCGGTAGAACGTGAAAAGAAAATATCGAGCCCGGTTGTATTCGCAGTCAAAGCACCGTTCGCTGTCCATGTTGCATAAAGATTATTTGCATTCGGCCCCGATGAATTATCGATGGCAACATGCGGACAAGGATAAAAACGCTGCGGATCTATTCCTACAAAATTTGCGTTCGGCTGATCGGCGCTGAAACGCGGTACATGCGTATCTGCAATTTTATTCGGCGTAGAAAAAGTTGCTCCGCCATCCGTAGAAACGCTATGCCATATTGCGTAATTCACATTGTCCTGCGATCCAAAAAAAGTAACGTGCACATTTCCGCTGTTGTCCACCACGATGTCAGAAAACTGAACCGTCATGAATGTATTATCGGAAACTACTCCCCATGTTGTGTTGAATGCACTTGCCGCAGCAGGTTTTTTATAAACGACAATGTTGGTGGTGCCGGTTGAAGTCTGCGGCTGGTACATGGCGCAATACAGATCATTGTAATATGGAGAAGAAGAAGTTCGATCTGCGATCATCCATTGCTTGTCAAAAATTTTGTCGGGCAATGTGATGATGGAAGTGGAAGAGTCGATGGCCACACGATCGTTCGCAGCGCGTTGCCATGTTGCACCATTGTCGCTCGAAGAAGCCCAGTAAATAGCAGCGTAAACTCTTGATCCGGCGAAAAAAATTCTGATCCACGAGTAATAAGCGATGCCGTTATTGTCAAAAGCAAACATCGGATCTCCGCCGCCGAGTGTGAACCCGCCGGAAATATCCGGATCGTTATTGAACGTTGCAGGATTCCACGTTTGTGCAAAATCACCAGTATAATAAATTGGATTGCTGAGCCCACTTCCGTTCTGCGTATTCGGCGAACAAACAATTTTCGTGGAGTCGAGCGGATTCATTGCCGCATGAATTTCAGATTCAATATCGGTGCTTCCGCTTACGATCACTTCATTACTGAGTTGAGTATTCGGATTTCCGTTGCGTTCATTTTCATTCCTGTTTTTCAGGATCTCATTTTTCTTTTCAGGATGTGCTGCCATTTCACGAAGATCATTCAGGGTGAGCCCGGTTTTTTCGAAGAAGATCTTTTCTTTTTCCATTTGCGCGTGATTCACATTCTGCGAAAAAGAAAATGTGGTGGCAAGAAGAGCAGTGAGTGTAAAAATATTTTTCATGATGCATGAATTTTTTGGTGATGCAAATTAATTCATTTGTGCGGATTCGCACGCCCATGCTGCAAAAAAATCTCCATTGGCATTAATACCCTTTCATTTCACAGAAATTTTTTCCGCACTTCCGGTGTCGGCACCATACAACTTTCTTTTTTTCCCCACCATTTGTAACGGTTCTTCGCAATGATGTTGTAATAAATATCGCGGATTGGCGCAGGAATAATGATCAGCGCATACAGCAACGGATACAATCCCCCGAGGTGTTTTGCCATTCTGAGTATCGCCGTCGTTTTAAAAAAACATTTATCATTCTCATACAAAACAAAACTGTTCATCTGTTCCGGATCCAATCCATGATCAGTAAGAATTTTTTTTGCAAGAGCGGATTGAAGAGGAGTGAAGCGGAAATGATCTTTATTATCGTGACGGATGATGAAATTTACTTTCGTGTTGCAATAGTTGCACACGCCATCGAAGAGAACGATGGAATATTTTTCAGGCATCAGCGTCTCCGGTACGCGCACGTGTAAGGATCGGCGATGAGTTCGCGTTTACTTCCGCTGATCAGTGTGTTCGAACTCATATCGATCTCCGTGATGTATCCGTTTCTTCCACCGCAACTTGTGGTGTGATGAGGTGCAGGTCCGCCGGGAAAAATATTCCTGTTTGCGACAATTACTCTTTGCTGGTCATCATCCACTACAATTCCGTGCGGTTGCCATCCCGAATAAACGCTCGCGACAAAAGTATTCGTCTGGTAATTCAGAACGTAAACCGATCCGCGCATTCCGGGATACGTTGCGGTATCTTCCTGGCACGTTACATACAAATACGGAGTGCTGGTAGAAATTGCGAATTCCTGCGGATAAACTCCAACAGGAATTGTTGCGATGAGTTGATCCGTCGCAGCATCCATCACGCGTACTTTATTTGATTTCTGGCAAGTGATATAATATTTTGTTCCGTCGGGAGAAAATGTAATGTCGTGTCCGTCTTCAGAAGAAGTATTGATAGGGAACGGACTTCCGTCGATGATCACCTGATTCACACTGGGCAGTTGAGGCAAACTCACATCAACTTTGTAAATAAAATTTCCTGAGGTTGTAGTAACGTACAACGTGTTGTTATCAGGACTTACGAATGATCCGTGAGGTTGAGTGAATAAACCGGAACCCTGGTAAGTTTGCAGCCAGATCATATTCTGCAGATCAACGCGCGCAATTCTTCCGTTCGTACTCCAGTCCACAACGTAAGCGTAATGTCCGTCGGATGTCATTGCGAAAGTATTCCACGATCCTACAGCGGCGCTGTCAGTGGGGCCGAGCAGAATTCTTCCGACGAGTGCATCATCGCTCGTGCGGTGTTTTTCGAGATAACGTCCTGCAATAAATGAACAATACCAATACTGGCTGTCGGGAGAAAGTTTGATAAGATGAGGAGATTCTACAGCAGCATCAGCCCCCACATCTATGTAACGCATTTGCAACCCGCTTTCAGGATCGATGGAGCAGACTTTATCACAACCTTGCTGTGTGACATAATATTTTTTGCGATGAGAATTGTCGGACCACTTCACGAATCCATTTGCATCGGGCGCTCCTGCATCTATCCAGTTTCTCAATTCCACTTCTTCATCATGCGTAAGCGGATCGGCATTGAGCGGCATAGTAGGAGTAGATTTTCCGCCGAGATCATCATAAGTATTCGTGAAAAGAAAAAGCGTGCTGAAATCGTGCGAATACGGAATGCAAACTGCGCCGCTGCGCGATCCCTCGAAAAGTTTATCCCATGTACTCAGGTCAAGTCCTGCAGATGCATCTTTGCTTTGCGTGTTGTGACATCCGCTCACTGCGCATTTGGTGAGAATGATCGTGCCGATTTTTTCAGGGTACTTGCTGTCACGCACATCTATCACGGGAAGATCTTTTCTGCAACCGCTGTAAATAATCAATCCTGCAATAAATAGAATGCAGATGAAAAGAATACTTTTTCGCATGTTTAAAGGTAATGAAGAATTAATAATGAATAATGCATAATTGCTAATGAAAGAACGAAACGGGTAACAAATTTATTTTCAATCATCAATTATGCATTATTAATTATTCATCGCACCATTATTCAGCCAGCAGCGGATTTTTTTTCTTTCTTCTTCCGGGAGCGGGCCTGTGGGCGGCATTTCCTGTTTCCGCAGCACTTCGTTTTCCAATTCACCGTTATCCACTTTTATTTTAATTCCTTCATAAGTTGTGAAATCTCCTTTTATCGAACCTTTGCCGTGGCATTTGTAACAATTCTCCTGGAGAATGGGCTGAATGTCTTTTGAAAAAGTAGATTCAATGGTGGTGCAATCCAGTGTTGCTTTTTTATGCGTGATGCACGCGAAAGGAAGAATTGCGATCAGCGCAAATACCGAAATACAGGCGAAGAATTTTTTGTTGAACATAAAAAAATGTTTAGAGTAGAGTTTATATCGATTAAGAGTTGTATAACAATGATTGCAAGCGCTCCATTATTAAAAACTGAGCATTTGCAAAGCATTCCCGATGCTCAGTCTGATTCATTTGAATGTCAAAAAGTTTCCTGTTTCGCATTTAGTATCTTATTCGGAATAAACTCTAATGCAAAGTTCTTATTTTTTTTCAAGCGATGAAAGATGGTGAATGCCTGATCAGTTTGTTTTTGCTTTTTTGAAATACAACGGAATATTCAATTTCAGTGAAAAATTCCTTCCCATGTTGTAAACGCCGGTTCTTCCTGTCACATAATTCATGTCGGAATATTTCAGGCGGCTGAGGTGATTCTGGTAAGCAACGTCCGTAATATTATTCACCGAGAAAAATACGGAACACACTGTTTCTCCATTGCGGATGATGTCGCCACCGCATCCGGCATTCAGCAAGGTGCATCCTTTGGTCGCCGTTTCGGTGTGATAAGCCGAATAAATATTATTCTGCGCAAAATAATTTTCCACTTCAAATTTCACATACACATTCTGGAATGATCTTCCGGGTTTCGGAATATTCGCTCTCAATTCCATGCGATATACAGGAGCAGGAGTAAAGGGAAGGTACTTCGTGGAATCGGTCGCATTTTTCTGCTGTGCAATTACAAATCCAAAGGAATTTTCGAAATGCAGCCAGTCGAACGGGTGAGGATGAATATCGATCGTCGCTTCTCCTCCCATCAGTTGTGCATTGCCCGAAACAAATTTAAAAGTTGAATATCCCTGCGTTATAGAATCGCCGCCATTCACACTGCTGAGTTTTCTTGCGTAAATGAAATTCTGAATATTATTATCGAACAGATCGATCTCGCCGGAAACATGTTTTGAATCAACACCGAAAGCAAGATCAAACTGTAAACTGTTTTCCGCTTTCAATTCCGGGTTGCCCCGCTCGTAACGTAAACTTCCTTCATGCACACCGTTTGCACCTACTTCATTTATTCCGGGTGCGCGATACCCGCGCGAAATGTTGAACTTGGTGTAAAATATTTTTGAGAGCTCGTATGAAATTCCTGCGCTTCCTGAAATTCCGGAGAAAGAATTCCTGGAAGAAGAAAATTTATGAATGGCATCCGGATCGGAGGAAGAAGTTTTAATTCCATTGCTGTCGAGATAAAGATTGGCAGTGTGTTCTTCGCGCAGATCATAGCGCAGCCCGCCGCTGATGTCGAGTTTCTCAAATGATTTTCTTGCTGTCACAAATGTGCCGATGTCGAAGAGCGAATATTCCGGAACAAGAAATTCAACGCCTTTGTTCTTCGAGTCCTGCTGCATTCCATTCACTCCCGAAGTAATCTGCAGATTATTTTTTTCCGGGAAAATATAACGCACATCGTAATTGATCGTGTTCATCAGGAAATACAAACCATAATTTTCAGGATGAAGAACGTCAGCAAATTCCTGCCGCTGATTCTGCTGGAAACCGAAAGTAGTTTTGATCTGCCCGTCGCCAACAATGAAACTGCTGTTCCAGATCGCCTTGTAATGATGAATCTCCTGGTGCGGAGTCGCCATTTGGTAAGAATGAAGATCATCGGTATTCGCAAGACTGTCTGCAATCGTAGTTGAATTCACGCGGACTTCTTTGATGAATTTTCCCGTTGCACTGTCACGCCTTCCTTCTACTATTCCCGGAGAAAGATGATAAGAGCTAAGAATAAAATTTGAATATCCCCAGCTGCGATTCAAACCGATCGTTCCGCTGAAATCATTTTCGGTGAAACGCGAATCAAAAACACCTCCGTCATATTTGTTCACGTAGTCGTGCGCCTGCTTGTGCGTGTAACGTGCGTCCCACGTGAGACCGTTTAAATTTCCTGCAATGTTCGCCGATCCTGCAACGAGCCCGTTATTCGTTTGATAATTACTGATGATATTTCCGGTGACCGTTCCCTGTGAAAGTGTGGGAGCAGAAATAATATTTACCACACCGGCCATCGCATCCGAACCATAAGCGAGGCTCGCGGGGCCTTTTAAAATTTCCACACGGTTAGCGCCGTACTCATCAATTTCAATTCCGTGTTCATCGCCCCATTGTTGTCCTTCCTGGCGAATGCCGTCGTTCACAACAACAACTCTATTGTAACCGAGTCCGCGTATCACCGGTTTTGAAATTCCCGGGCCTGTCCCCACCTGAGAAATTCCCGGTTGCTTCGCGATCGCGTCAATGATGTTTGTAGAAATATTCTGTTGCAGTTGAAGTGTAGTCACTACGCTGATGGGTGTAGGAATTTTTTTCGGATCTGCCGAGGAAGATTGACCCGTGATCACCACGCCCGGCATTTCGGTTGGTGTTGATTCCATTTTAAAATTAATGACGGTATTTTCCGAGAGAAGAATTTTTTCTGTGATCGTTGCGTAACCGGTGCAGGAGACCTCTATTGTAAAACTTCCCACAGGAAGGTTTTCAATTTTATAATTTCCGTTGATGTCGGTCTGCGTTCCGTTTTTGAGATCGGGAAAATAAATGACAGCACCGATGAGAGCAGAACTGTCAGCGTTATCGGTGATCTTACCGGAGAGTGTTGCTTTGCCGGGAGTTTCTGCGTTTAAATTGGTAATTAAAAAAATGCAGAGAAAGGCAAAAGTGTATTGGAGAACTGAAAATTTCATAGAAATGATTTCGGAAAATTTTATCAGGAATAATGTGATCCGCATTTCCGTTTCATTCAACGGAAAGTATTTTCATCAGGGCTGATGAATTTTCAGGCAATGGGCGGCCCGCGTGGAGCAGGAAGGGAAGGGAAAATTAATCCAGGGCAATTGAAATCTGCATCGGGAAGAAAGAAGAAAAAATTCTGTGTAAATGATCCGGCAGCGTGATCAGAAGAAATAAAAGCCGATCCTTCGTAAGTGAGAAAACTACAGTGAATATGTTTTTTACTCCACGTATTTTTTTCTCCTGCGCCTGTAGGTGCGTGATGCGTGTCGGTGTGCCCGTAGAGCGCGTGTACGAATTCTTGCGGAATAAGGAATACCGAAAAACAAACTAAAAGAGAAATGGCGAATGCCTGTTTTAGTCTTGTGATCACTTTGCAGTTCTGAAATTCAAAGTTAACTATAGAATGTTGTGGAAGGAAAAATTCAGACAGAAGGTTAAACAGTGACGATGAATGGATGATTTGCGGGATACAATTGTCTTAAGGGCATCTCTAAAAACACAGAAATGCAAGGCGGGAATTTACTATTCGTAAATGAGGATTTTGAGGATGTAGCCCAACGCAGCAGTTCGAAGTTAGTAGAGATGCCCTTAATCTGTGTTTAGTCAGCGCAAATCTGTGGCAATATTATGTTTTAACCAACGAACAGCAACGTGGAAAATATCGCCCTAAATTTTTAGAAAATCAGGTTCTCCATTTCATCATGGTCCGTAAATTTTTATTTTCAACGGGCTTGAACAGTAATTGATCATCGTTGAAAAACGGATAAGTCGCATCTAAAGGAATTTCCAATCGCTGCAAATATTTTGTCGGCCGCAATTCATAGCCGGTCTTTTCAGTATCGTTGAATTTTACTTTGACCGGTAATACAAAAGAGGAATCCGTTTTTCCCCAGCGATAAAAGAAATTCCCCTCCCACACACAATATTCCAGTTCCGGAGTAAAACGATCATGCAGGTATTGCTGAAAGAACCAGTGATAGTCTTCGCCCGTTTTTTCATTCACAATTTTTTCCAGGTCTTCCGTGCGCGCGTTCCTGTAAGCGTAGCGTGCGTAAAAAGTTTTCAGCACATCAAAGAAAACAGAGTCACCGATCGTGTTGCGCAATGTGTACAGCGCCCACGCGCCTTTCGTGTACATGTCCTCATCGTGATAATCGAAATAACGGATGTTGTAAGGAGCAACCACCGGCCTGCGATTGATAATTTCTATCCTGTAATTCAGCATGTAATTGACATAAGCGCCATGACCGAATTTATGTTCTACCCACAACGCTTCGGTGTACGTTGCAAATCCTTCGTGTATCCATCCGTCGGCGAGATCTTCGGCCGTCACCGAATTTCCCCACCACTCGTGCGCAGTCTCATGAAGAATAATATAATCGAATTTGTAAGTGGGGTCGGTTGCGAAACCATTTCCGTAAGCGATGGCGGTCTGGTGTTCCATTCCTTCATACGGAGATTCCACTAATTTAAATCCATCGCGGTACCACGGGTAAGGGCCATACGTTTGTTCGTAGAACGCGAGATAATCTTTCAGTTGTTCAAATTGTTTTTTCGCCTTGTCGTAATGTTGTTCGAGCACATAGTGATTTAACTGCAATGAATCGTGCGTAACGGGAGAAACGTAAACATCATGAAGTAATTTGAATTTACCAATGTAAAACGTTATATCGTAAAGATTGATCGGGTAGGAAACATGCCAGTGGTATTCATCGAGATTACAGCAACCTCCAAGTTGTTTTTTGCCAATGAGATTTCCGTTTCCAACTGCAACAAGTGGTTCCGGAACTTTATAATACATGTCAACACTATCCGGTTCATCATTCACTACATCTTTGCAGGGAAACCAAATGCTGGCTCCTTCCGTTTCATCACACACGCCCCACCACGGATTTTTCAGATCATCCTGTTTCCGAACGAATCCTCCTGACCACGGGGGACGTTTTGCTTCGAGCGGGGTTCCCGCAGCAACCATGGTGATGGAATATTTTTTCCCTTTTTCGCCATGAAAGATCAGCATCAGCGCCTGGTGCTTGCGGAAAAATACCGGCTCTTTCGCTTTGGTATCGGAAGTAAAATAAATGCTTTCGAGTTTCATCACCGGGGCAAGATCCGTTTGTATCGTATCAAAATCTTTCGTGGCAACAAAATCCATCTGCACGGTGGTTTCAATATTATTTTCCTTGAGCAGATTTCCGCCGAATGTTACATCGAGCCCGTAATACTTCACATCATAACACGTTCTGTATTTTGAATCCTGGTTCCCGAAAAGCTGAAGCGCTTCTGTTTTTTTCGGATATTTTCCTGCGCGGCGCGGATTGTGAATGTTGAAGTGAAGGCCGATGAGAGAACAGCCGGCTATTGTAATAAGAGTTGTCGCTAAAAAGAATTTTTTCATCTCTTCGATCGGGTTATTGAGGTATTAGGGTAAGGGGGTATTAAGTTATTACGTTTTAAAATGATTTGCCTGAATACCTTCTTACCCCAATACCCTAATACCTTATTAAAGATTCGCCAACTGTTGTTCAATCGCCCTGATCTTACTCTCCGCATCCGCCTGTTTCTTTTTTTCCATTTCGATCAATTCGGGTTTTGCATTTGAAACGAATTTCTCATTCGCCAGTTTTTTCTGAACGGAAACGAGGAATCCTTTATTGTATTCGAGTTCTTTCGCAAGACGTTTCTTCTCTTCTTCGGCGTCGATTTGAATAGGTATAAACAATTCAACAGTACTTACCATGAAACCGTAAGCTCCTGTAATTTTCTCCGTAGTGTACTTGTACGAGTTAAGATTTGAAAGTTTGATCACAATCGGGTCAAGACGGCAAGGAGTTGAGCGCTCCACTTTACTCATTTCAAAAACATCAAGCTTTTCTTTCGGAGAAATATTTCTTTGCTGACGAAGATTACGGATAGTGCCAACAATTTCTTTCAGCACTTCAACTTTGGCGATAATGTCTGTATCAGATTTTTCTTCCTTCGGCCACGGCGCAACAATGATCGCGTCAGTTGCTTTTCTTTCTGCGAGATGATGATACAACTCTTCGGTAATAAATGGCATGAATGGATGCAAAACTTTCATCAACTTTTCGAAGATGAGTGTTGTTGCATCAAATGTTTTCTGATCAATTGGATTTGCTTTTCCCCGTCCGCCTGGGGCATCCCCGTCCGTACCGGCACGGGCGGGCGGGCGGGCATCCACGAAATCCGGCTTGATCATTTCGAGATACCACGCGCAGAAATCATCCCAGATCAGTTTGTAAGTTGACATGAGTGCATCCGACAAACGGAATTTAGAATAATGATCGTTGATCTCTGCAAGTGAAGAATTGAATTTAGCATTGAACCATTCCACGGCGATCTTCGAAGAATCTGGTTGCGGAATATTTTTATCAACGGTAAATCCGCTCAGCAAACGAAACGCATTCCAGATCTTGTTCGCAAAATTTCTTCCCTGTTCGCAAAGCGATTCATCGAACGGAAGATCATTTCCTGCGGGCGAGCACAGGAGCATGCCCACGCGCACACCATCGGCACCGAATTTATCAATGAGATCGAGCGGATCGGGAGAATTCCCCAGCGACTTCGACATTTTTCTTCCCTGCTTGTCGCGGACAATTCCGGTGAGATAAACATTCGAAAAAGGTTTGTCGCCCATGTATTCATAACCGGCAATGATCATGCGCGCCACCCAGAAAAATAAAATTTCAGGAGCAGTAACAAGATCATTCGTCGGGTAATAATATTTCAGATCAGCATTTGCATTTTGTTTTCCGTTCGCAAAAACTTTCGGATCGAAAACAGAAATTGGCCAGAGCCATGAAGAGAACCAGGTGTCAACTACATCTTCGTCTTGGATGAGATCTTCAATTTTTAATTTTGAATTTTTAATTTTGAATTGCGCGATGGCTTCTTCTTTTGTTTTTGCGACGACGAAATTCCCATCAGAGTCATACCATGCAGGAATTCTTTGTCCCCACCATAATTGTCTCGAGATGCACCAGTCATGCACACCTTCCATCCAGTATTTGTAAGTGTTGATGAATTTTTCCGGGATGAGTTTAATATTCGCATTCACCACATTCTCCAATGCCGGTTTTGAAATTTCTTTCATCGACACATACCACTGCATGGAAAGGCGCGGTTCGATCACCGCATTCGTTCTTTCGGAATAACCAATATTGTTTTTGATTTCCTCAACTTTTACAAGATGCCCCTTCTCCTCAAGATCTTTTATAATTTTTTTCCTGCAAGCGAAACGATCGGCGCCAATGTACAATTGCGCCGCTTTACTCATCGTCCCGTCAGGATTCAGAACATCGATCGATTCGAGTTTGTGTTTTTTACCAAGTTCATAATCATTCTTGTCGTGCGCGGGAGTAACTTTAAGAGCGCCCGTTCCGAATTCTTTGTCAACGTATTCATCAAAAATAATGTTGACCGCACGATTCACCAATGGGACAATTACTTTTTTCCCTTTTAAATTTTTGTAACGCTCATCATCCGGGTGAACACAAACAGCCGTATCGCCGAGAATAGTTTCCGGCCGCGTAGTTGCGATCGTCATAAATTCATTGGAATCCTCTATTTGGTATTTCACATAAAAAAGTTTCGACATTGCTTCCTTCATGATCACCTCTTCATCGGAAACCGCGGTGAGTGCGGCACAATCCCAGTTCACCATTCTTGTGCCGCGGTAGATGTATCCTTTTTTATAGAGATCAATGAAAACATCGGTCACGGCTTCACTCAGTTCTTCTTCCATAGTGAAACGCGTGCGTTCCCAATCGCAGGAAGCGCCGAGTTTTTTCAGTTGCTCGAGAATTATTCCGCCGTATTTTTTTTTCCATTCCCACGCATACTTCAGAAAATCCTCGCGTGAAAGATCTTTTTTAGAAATGCCTTTTTCTTTCAGCAATGCAACAACTTTCGCTTCGGTAGCAATGGAAGCATGGTCGGTGCCGGGAACCCAGAGTGCATTTTTTCCGAGCATGCGCGCGCGACGCACGAGCACATCCTGGATCGTATTGTTGAGCATGTGGCCCATGTGCAATACACCGGTCACATTGGGAGGAGGAATCACAATGGTGTAAGGTTCGCGATCATCAGGAACGGATCGGAAAAATCCCTTCTCCATCCACCAGTTGTACCAGTGGTCTTCGGCGGCTTTCGGGTCGTATGTTTTGGAGATCTCCATAGCGGATAAAAAGAAACAAAAATAAAATTCCAGGCACCAGGTTCCGGGATATAAAAACGGATCTTTTTGGGATTTGGAATTTTTAGTTTTGAATTTTTACTCTACATTCGTTTTCCTCTATTTTCAGAGGGACGTAAAGCTAATAATTTTGCTTCGGAAGTTCCGGTTTATGGCACGATTTTAGCTGAAAAAAAGTAAAACACTATAACCAGAAAACAAACAAACAATCACATGAAAAAGATTTTCCTCATTCCTGTGTTTCTCGTTGGTGCAATGACATTCGCACAAGCGCAGAGCACCACAACGACCACCACCACAACTGCCGCACCTTCCACATCCGGAATGCAGCGCGAGAACGGGCCGGTGATGACCTTCACGATCACTTCCTACGATTTCGGAAAGATCAAACAAGGTGATATTGTTACAAAAGAATTCAAATTCAAAAACACGGGTAAAGAGCCGTTGATCATCAATGAAGCTCACGGTTCATGCGGATGCACCGTTCCTGATTGGCCGAAAGAGCCGATCAAACCGAATGGAGAAGGCGTAATTAAAGTTACGTTCAACTCTACCGGGAAAATGGGACAACAGGATAAGACGGTTACCATCACTTATGATACCGATCAAACAGTTGTGTTGCATCTTACAGGAACTGTAGAAGCTCCTGCTGCAACTTCAACTCAGGGTGGCGGAACAGCAGCTCCTGCAAATGGAGGTGGCGGAACAGGCGCAACAAATGGAACAGCAGCTCCTGCTCCTGCTAAACCAGCACCAAAAACAGCATCTACAGTTTCTACCGCACCTGCAAAACCTGCAGACGGAACAAGCACAGGCGGAAATTAATTTTCACGAGTTTTTCTTTTTCTCCAATGAAAAAGTTCATCCTATCAGCAGTACCGGTTTTGTTGTTCGCTTGTTTGCACGCGCAGACAGCAACAACAAAATCTCCTGCTGCTAATTCTGGCCCTGCACAAACGGGCAGCAGCACAACAACCAAGACTACTGCAACTACTGTAGATCCCGGTTATAAGTTTGACGTGATGACGCACGATTACGGAACGATCCAGAAAGGAGGCGAGCCATATTGCGAATTCAAACTCACAAATACCAGCAAGCAACCGCTCGTGATACAGGAAGCGCATGGCTCTTGCGGATGTACAATTCCCGAATACACGAAAGAGCCGATCAAACCTGGCGAGACTGTTACGATAAGAGTTCATTATGATACGAATCGCATTGGGCCATTTGAGAAAACAGTAACGATAACTTTCGTCGGAAAAACCGATCCCGCAATTCTGCACATTCATGGAATTGTTGAAGCCCCTCCTGCAGAGACTCCATTCCCGCAACCGGGAGATGGAAATTCAAACGGAGGTGTGCCGGTAAATAATGGTTGAATTGAAATGAAAAAAATTCTCCTTGCCATCGCAGTTGTTTTCGCAGGAATAAAAATTTCTGCGCAGACTTCCGGATCAGCCGATCCGAATGCACCGGTCATTTCTTTTGAAACAGAAGTGATCGATTTCGGAACGGTGCAGCAGGGAAGTGAACAAGTACGCACTTTCAAGATCACGAATACCGGAAAAACTCCATTGGTAATTTCAGGCATCAAAGGACAATGCGGTTGCACAACATTTCCTGATAATTATCCGAAAGATCCTATTCCGCCGGGAGGAAGTGCAACGTTCAAAGTGAAATATGATACCAGCGTGCGTGTCGGAATGTTCGATAAAAAAGTAATGGTCTATTCCAATGCATCAAATAATCTGGCGGGTGGATATGTGGAAGTGAAAATAAAAGGCAATGTAGTTTCAGCCGGTGTCTCTACCTCCGGAGGAAACTGAGTTTGGTTAAATACCAGGAAGAAGGCCGGCGGGAGACCGGCTTTTTTCATGCCCGCGCGGGATTACTAAATACGAAATCCCGAACGCGTTCGGGAAAAAATTACGAAATATGAAACGCGGGGGGGCATTGCGATCCCGATTTTAATCGGGAGAAGCAATCTTGCGGGAGGCCTTTTGTATTTCGTAATCTATGGTATCGCGGTGTGATTTTTGTAGTTTAAGTGAAAACGTTTTCGTGAAAAAAAATTCACTCTTACTTTTCTTTTTTTTATTTCCACTTTTTTTACAGGCGCAGAAAAAAAATGCAATCGACGAAATTCTTATCATTTTTGATTCTGTGGAATATCATTTCGGTTCGGTTGAACAGGGAACCATTGTCGAACATGATTTTCATTTCACCAATAAAGGAAGAGAACCGTTTCGTTTTACCGAGGGACATACTTCAACAAGTGCTGCAATTGTTAGTTATCCACTCGAATCTGTTGGGCCCGGAGTTTCCGGAAAAATAAGTTATCGGTTTGATACGAATGGGAAAATGGGTCCACAGGAAAAAACAGCTTCGCTTTCTATCAGTTGCGGAATGAAAGATTCAGTGATCGTTTTGCGAATTAAGGGAAATGTTTTTCGTCCTCCGGATCCCAATGCGCCAGTCCCGGTTTTTGATTCTGTCGTTTATGATTTCGGTACGGTGCTGCAGGGAACAATTATTGAGCACGATTTCAAATTCACGAATAAAGGGAAATTGCCGATTGTAATTTCAAATGCAACCGGTTCATGCAATTGTGATGATGAGGAATATTCGAAAGAACCTGTTCCGCCGGGAAAATCAGCGACAGTGCGTTACAGGTTTGATACGCAGGGCAAAATGGGTTACCAGGATAAAATAGCTACGATCACATTCACCAATAGCGAAGTTCAAACTAATTATTCTGAAAATAGAATTGTGATCCATACCTGTGGCCATGTCATTCGCGACACAACAAATGCTCCGTTCATGAAATTCGATTCCACATCGTATCATTTCGGAAAAATTCATGAGGGAGAAATTCTTGAACACGAATTTCATTTTAAGAATACGGGTAAGACACCGTTGGTTATTATGGAATGTCACTCCGCATGCAATTGTGATAACACAAATTATCCGCAGGATCCGATTCCTCCGGGAGAATCAGGCGTGATAAAATACAGACTCGATACCAACGGCAGGAGCGGCCCGCAGAGTAAAACCATCACGATCTCTTACTATCCCGAACAAATTATTGTATTGCACGTTTACGGAGAAATTATTCCAGCCGCCAATGGGAATTAACTTTATGTGGCTTAATTTTTGCAATATTATATTTACCTTAACCTTCTAAATCATTGCTATGAAAAAGATACTGCTTCTCGCTTCTTTCGCCTCACTGTTCGTGCTCGGCGCAAATGCACAACCCCAGACCACACCGAGCGTTGATCCGAATGCACCGGTAATGAAATTCGAAACCGATACGATGAATTTCGGTACCGTCACACAAGGAACGATCGTTGAACGCGATTACAAATTCACGAACACCGGAAAAACTCCGCTCGTGATCACCTCCGCTTCCGGTTCCTGTCATTGCACCGTTCCTTCTTATTCTACTGAACCTATTGCTCCCGGAAAAAGCGGCGTCATTCATGTTCGTTTCGATTCCAATGGAAAAATGGGTTACCAGGATAAAACAGCAACCATCAATTCCAATAATAAAGATGGTACGGTGATCATTCATTTGCGCGGAACAGTAACTACCGCCCCAGCTGCGCCTGCTCCGGGTGCGCCCGATCCTTCGCGCGGTGGCGCTCCCACGAACGGGGGGAACTAAGAAATATTAAAAAAGAAAAATTCAAATTCCAACGCGCAAGACTGCTTCACTTCGCTCGCAGTGACCGGCGCTTCTTTTTTGGAATTTGAATTTTATTTTTTTGATTTTGCTTCTTCATTCATGAAAAGAAAAATATTCATACTGCCCCTGCTGCTCATCGCTGCCGCTTTTTCCGGAATGCGCGTCTCTAACCCGGCCGTGATGACATTCGACGAAGTGAAATACAATTTCGGTTTCATTCACCAGGGCGATGTGGTTTCTCACGATTTTAATTTTACGAATACCGGCGACGAACCGCTACTTATTACTGATGCAACTGTCGCATGCAAATGCACGACGGTCGATTTTCCGAAACAACCCATTGCAAAAGGACAGAAAGGAACGATCAAAGTCACGTACGACAGCAAGAGTGCAATGGATCGCCAGGAGAGAACAGTCGCCGTTACATCAAACGCTTCTAATTCGCCGGCCACGCTCACTTTCAAATGTGTTGTGCTCAAAGCGAAGAACTGATCATGAAAGTTTTATTTTTTTTCATCTTCACTTTTTTTTATTTCCCTTCATTTTCCCAGGATTACGAACCTTCCACCGATCCGAACGGCCCGCAGATAAAATTCGATCGCACGGAGATCATCGATTCGATTACCATTGATGATCTTACTCCCGGCGAAAAAACGGTGGAGCGAAATCATTACGATTTTCCTTTTACCAACACGGGAAAAGAACCCTTGCTCGTTGGTTATTCGCGCGGATCAGATCCTGATTTCAATTGCGAATATCCGCATGAACCGATAAAACCGGGAGGGCATGGTACGATCGTCATCTGCGCTTCATCTTGCAAATGGAATATGGATAAAACGTATCACATCAATTCCAATTCCGTAGTTCCTCAAATTATTCATCTCAGGAGAGTGAAAGCATTCAACGATTCCGATCTGTGTGTCGCCAGAAAAAAATTTGAAAGTCATTGCATGAAAATGTATGTCGATAGTTTGCCGTATGCAAAACGCGATTCACTCAAACATTCCGGTGATCATTACCTCACGGATGAATCTTATTTTCTTGTCGACACTACTCAGCAATATTTATTTATCGATGATCACGGTGTGTACAACAAGGCAGATGTTACGTTTTTCAATAAAGATCCGGACCTTCCCTCACGAACGGTATTGCGAATTAAAAAAGAATGCGAAAAAGAACAATACAAGAAAGGCGATGTGATGAACGTGCAGTTTTGTTACGACGATCATTACCAGCTCCTGCGCAAAACAACATTAACATTGAAAGAATTAAAAAATAAAGAAACCGGCAAACCTGTTTTTACAGAAGAAGACACGAATTATAAAAACGGGCAGGTTGTCGATCATAATAAGTTCGACATCTATGACGAGTGATAGATGGAGAAGGATTTTTTTTTAATTGATGGTGAGGAGCGCAACACCTGTTCTTCAAATTTCCTTTCGTCCCGTCCGTTGGCCGGGGCTACACAGCACCTTTCGTAGCACTGAAGTTTCTTCATCATTCGCCGTTCGTTGGGCTCATCCCGGCTGTGTGAATGAATTTTTACTAACCGATAGGATGCCGATCACTTTTCTCCATTGGCAAAACCACTCATAAAACGTAACTTTGTCTTTCTTCTCTCCCGGTTCAAATAATGCAAGAAGCAAAACCATATCATCCCAAAAACAAGATCCGTATTGTTACGGCGGCGTCTTTGTTCGACGGGCATGATGCAGCCATCAATATCATGCGCCGCATTATCCAGTCGAGCGGCGCCGAAGTGATCCATCTCGGCCACGACAGGAGTGTTTCGGAAATTGTGAATTGTGCTATACAGGAAGACGCAAATGCTATTGCCATCACTTCGTACCAGGGCGGGCACATGGAATATTTCAAATACATGTACGATCTGCTGAAAGAAAAAGGTTGTGGCCACATAAAAATTTTCGGTGGCGGTGGCGGAACCATTCTTCCTGAAGAAATAAAAGAATTGCAGAAATACGGCATTGAAAGAATTTATCATCCCGATGATGGCCGCTCTATGGGATTGCAGGGAATGATCAACGACCTCATGAAGAAATCAGATTATGCAACGGGCGTGAATCTGAACGGGGAAGTAAAACATCTCAATGCAAAAGATCACATCGGCATTGCGCGGCTTATTTCTGCAGTAGAAAATTTTTCCGGGAAACATAAAGGCATCATCACAGAAATAAAATCACTCGCAAAAAAATCGAAAACGCCCGTACTCGGAATCACAGGAACAGGAGGCGCAGGAAAATCTTCATTGGTAGATGAACTCGTCCGTCGTTTTCTCATCGACTTCCCGGAAAAAACAGTCGGTATTATTTCTGTCGACCCTTCGAAGAGAAAAACCGGCGGCGCATTACTCGGCGACCGCATCCGCATGAACGCGATCAATCCTGAACTTTCCGCGGGACGCGTGTACATGCGCTCGCTCGCAACACGCCAGAGCAATCTCGCGCTTTCGAAATACGTGCAGGAAGCGATCGATATTCTCAAGTCAGCCAACTTCGATCTCATCATTCTCGAAACTTCCGGCATCGGGCAGAGTGATACCGAGATCACCGATCACAGCAATGTGAGTTTGTATGTGATGACACCGGAATACGGAGCAGCAACACAACTCGAAAAAATTGACATGCTTGATTTTGCTGATGTGATCGCGCTGAATAAATTCGATAAACGCGGGGCGATGGATGCATTGCGCGATGTGCGCAAACAATTCAAACGCAATCACCAGTTGTGGAAGACCGATGATGAAAAACTTCCTGTTGTCGGCACTATCGCTTCGCAGTTCAATGATCCGGGAATGAATCACCTCTACCGGAGAGTCATTGATAAAATTGCAGAAAAGACCGGCGCGAAACTGAAATCTTCATTCAGGATCACCGATGAAATGTCGGAGAAGATTTACATCATTCCTCCTGCGCGCACGCGTTACCTGAGTGAGATCACGGAAAATAATCGCGGCTACGACAAAAAAGCAAAACAACAATCCGCAATAGCACAGGATCTTTACGCACTGAAAAAATCAATTGATATTTTCAAAAAAAATAAATCAGAAAAATCGGCAGCAGATCTCGAGAAAGAATACAAAAAATTAAAACCCGAACTCGATCCGAAGAATTTAAAACTCATTGAAGGGTGGCCGGAAAAAGCGCAGCAGTACAAAAATGAATTTTACAAATTCAATGTGCGCGGAAAAGAAGTGAAGATCAAAACGCATTACGAATCGCTTTCGCATACGTTGGTTCCGAAAGTTTGTACACCGAAATACGAAGCGTGGGGCGATCTGCTCAACTGGTTGCTGCAGGAAAATATTCCGGGAGAATTTCCGTACACGAGCGGAATTTATCCGTTCAAGCGCGAAGGCGAAGATCCCACGCGCATGTTCGCCGGCGAAGGCGGGCCCGAGCGCACGAACAAACGTTTCCATTATGTTTCATTGGGTATGCCGGCGAAAAGATTGTCCACTGCTTTCGATTCCGTAACACTTTACGGAAGAGATCCCGATCATCGTCCCGACATTTACGGGAAGATCGGAAATTCGGGAGTGAGCATTTGTTGCCTCGATGATGCGAAGAAATTATATTCCGGTTTCGATCTCGCCGATCCGAAAACTTCCGTGTCGATGACCATCAATGGCCCCGCCGCCATTCTCGCAGCATTTTTTATGAATGCAGCCATTGATCAGCAATGTGAAAAATATATCCGCGAAAACAAACTTGAAAAAGAAGTTGAGAAAAAAATCGCAGAACTTTTTGATAAGAATAAAATCAAGCGGCCAAAATATCAGGGAGAAATTCCCGAAGGAAATGATTCGCTTGGATTATTATTACTCGGCATGACCGGAGAGCGCGTTCTTCCTGCTGACGTTTACAAAAAAATAAAAGCGCACACGCTCTCGCAGGTGCGTGGAACCGTGCAGGCCGATATTCTGAAGGAAGACCAGGCGCAGAACACGTGCATTTTTTCCACCGAATTTTCATTGCGCGTGATGGGCGATGTGCAGCAATATTTTATCGATCACAAAGTGCGGAATTTTTATTCTGTTTCCATTTCCGGCTACCACATTGCAGAAGCGGGGGCAAACCCAATCACGCAACTCGCGCTCACACTTTCCAACGGATTTACATTCGTGGAATATTATTTGTCGCGCGGAATGCACATCGATGAGTTTGCACCGAATCTTTCTTTCTTCTTCTCGAATGGAATGGATCCGGAATATTCTGTGCTGGGCCGTGTGGCGCGTCGCATCTGGAGCAAGGCGATGAGAAATAAATACAATGGAAACGAACGTTCGCAGATGCTGAAATATCACATTCAGACTTCGGGCCGTTCATTGCACGCGCAGGAAATTGATTTCAATGACATCCGCACAACCTTGCAGGCGCTCTATGCGATTTATGATAATTGCAATTCACTTCACACGAATGCATACGACGAAGCGATCACCACGCCAACGGAAGAAAGTGTGCGTCGTGCGATGGCGATCCAACTCATCATCAATCGTGAATTAGGATTAGCAAAGAATGAAAATCCGATGCAGGGAAGTTTTATAATTGAAGAGCTGACCGATCTGGTGGAAGAAGCAGTGCTCACGGAATTCGATCGCATCAGTGAACGCGGCGGTGTGCTCGGCGCAATGGAAACCATGTACCAGCGCGGAAAGATCCAGGAAGAATCGCTTTACTACGAACATCAGAAACACACCGGCGAATATCCGCTCATTGGCGTAAATACATTTCTCTCTTCAAAAGGTTCGCCTACTATTCTTCCGAAGGAAGTGATACGCGCAACTACTGAAGAAAAAGAATACCAGATCACGATGCTGAAAAATCTGCACAAAGCGAATGAAAAACCTTCGACAAGCTCAGGGTCGACAACGATGCTGAAACGTTTACAGGATGTGGCGGTGAAGAATGGAAATGTATTTGAAGAGTTGATGGAGACAGTGAAATATTGTTCGCTCGGACAAATTACGGAAGCGCTTTTCGAAGTTGGCGGACAGTACAGGAGAAATATGTAACTAATCTTAGAGGCTGTCTAAAATTCATTTTTTGGAATTGTTATGATGCCATTTTTGTTCAGCCGAGGCGCATTTTGCAGGCCATAGTGGAGCGACTACGGCCAAGAAATGCAACGAAGGATGAACAAAAATGGCGCATAACAAAACAGAAGGATGAAATTTAGACAGCCTCTTATATTAGAAGCTATCTCAAAATTACTAATGAGACTTCGCGCCGGAGCCTCCCCTGAAGAATTGAAAAGCGCCTTTTTTCATCAACACCCGATTGTGAATCTCATTTGCGATCAAGCCCATCCTTCATTGCAAACTTTTTCTATTTTTGACAAAACCGCTAAAACGTATCTCCATGAAAAAATACATCACAGAAATGATCGGGACATTTTTCCTGGTATTCGCTATTTGTCTTACAGGAAATCCTTTGGCCATCGGAAGTATGCTTATGGTGATGGTGCATATAGGCGGACATATTTCCGGTGCGCATTATAATCCTGCAGTGACGATCGCGGTGTGGATCCGCAAAAAAATTGAAATAAAAGAAGCGCTGATTTACATTCTGGTGCAATTAGTGGGTGCAACACTTGCTGCAACTTTTGCGCATTATATGTACGGAAAAACTTTTCCGCTGCATCCTGATAGTACCATCAATCCGATCAAACCGGTGCTCATGGAAATGGTTTGCACTTTTGCACTTGCCTTCGTTGTCCTCAATGTTGCCACGCATTCCAAAACTGCCGGTAATTCTTTTTACGGGCTTGCGATTGGTTTCACCGTAATGGCCTGCGCTTTTTGTGCCGGAAAAATTTCGGGTGGCGCATTCAATCCTGCTGTGGGAACGGGAATGACGCTCATCGAGGTAATTTTCGGAAAAGGAACTTTCAAGGACCTGTGGTTGTACATCGTTGGCCCGGTCGGCGGCGCGTGTATTGCCGGAATTCTTTTCGTGGTGATGAACCCTGAAGAAAAATAATGCGTGTGATCTGCGGTTAGAAATGAAAACAATCGACCAGCCGGAATTTACCTTTCACTGATCGTTTTGTTCCGCCGATTAAATTTCGTTTCATGCGGTGAATTTTTTGAATGAGAAATTTTTCAAAGTGGAAATAATTTTTCCGGTGTTGGGTTACAGCGTTGTTTGATTGCACTTGTTGAATTGAATTTAAATCCGGATCTGCATTTACTACCGCGGAATCTGCATTGTTCGCCACAATATTCTGATTCATTTTATTCCATTCATCTTCCGCCTGCTTCTGATACTGGTGGCACGGACAGTTCGGATCGTTCGGATCCCAGTTCTTAGGATCGCTTTTGCCGAGCGAATCGGGGCCTGAAATATTTCCCGCGAAACTTTTCACTGCGAAGAGCAAAATTATTATTCCTATGTAAATTGTTTTTTTCATTAGAGTTTATATCGATTAAGATTTGCATAACAATGATTGCAAGCGCTCCATTATTAAAAACGGAGCATTTGCAAGGTATTCCCGATGCTCAGTCTGATTCATTTGAATGTCAAAAAGTTTCCTGTTTCGCATTTAGTATCTTATTCGGAATAAACTCTATTGACAGTAATACTTTCCCATGAAATATTGATTCGACATTTGAGATTCGGGATTTGAAATTTGAATATTAGCGCGGGTAAAACCAATCTTCGAATTTCAAATCCTCGAATTTCAAATTTTCAAATTATTTATTTTTCCTGATGGTGATCTTATTCATTGATGTCCAGCATTTGAATTCATTCGTGTAATAGAGATACGCTGAAGATGCAGGCGCATCAAATTCACCGGGAATTTCTGCTTTCAGATCGAGATTTATTTCTTTCACAGCATTCGCCGCCATTCCGCGATAATAGATCGCCACATTATTTCCTTTGATCTCATAATAGTCGAACACATTTTTATCCTGCAATTCTTTCAACTGCCAGGGCTGCACGGTGAATCCTGCAGGAATGCCAATGATAGCCATCGTGCTCGGGATCTCTTCGTTCTTTTTATTGGTGAGCACACAATTCAAACGAACAGTTTCACCGACATTAGCGATTGCCGATGCAAGTTTCGTGGTGAGATCCACAGCGCATTGCGATTGCGATTCAGGAAGCGAAGTGCTCCAGTTGGCAGCAACAGAATAGGGAAGAGGAGTTTTTACATTCACATATTTCACTTTCAATGTATGTTCTCCGTCGCCTTTTACAAATTGTTCGAGACTGTCAACAGTGATCGCACCTTTTTCTCCCGCTTTGTAAGTTTTTGTCGCCACTTTATTTCCGTCCATATAAATTTCGATCGTTCCGTCTTCATTTGTTTTCTTACTGAACTTCGCATACTCGGTAAGCGCTTTCAGTGCAAGAATAGTTCCCTGTGTAGAACTGAAAACTCCGTCGCCGCTGCGGCTTCCTACAATGAACTGCACTGCAGAATTAATATGCGATCCGAATTTTTCCGATGCTTTCAGCATTGCAAGAATGGAAAGTGAAGTGGTTTCGATCGTAAGCGATTGCCCCTGCGAGTAAGTGATGGAATGTGTTTTACCGGTGAAGCTTCCGTCTTTTGCCTGCTGGCTTATCAACGCATTCATCGCATCATCTCCTTTTGCAACATCGTTCAATGAATAAGAAGCGTTCGCCATCATCGCAAGTTCGTACGGATCTTTTGTATCCATCGCTTTTTTGTACGAGGCCTCGAATTCTTTTTTGATGTCGGTGTATCCTGCTTCCGCCAATGCAAACACGATGTATGAATTCAGAATTTCATCGCTGATCATTCCGAAATTGTGATAAGCATGTTGTTCGCGTTTGAATCCGCCATTGCCATCTTTGTGACTCATGAGCCACGCTGCAGTGCGATCGATCATTTTCTGATCCACATCTCCGCCTGCTTTTTTCATATCGGTGAATTCCATAATTCCGTAAGCAGTCAGTCCTTCGTGTCCCGGATTTGCGCCGAACCACTCGTACCCTTTATCGGGCGCTTCGAATGTGGTGAGGCGTTTGTATCCGCGGTTGAGCAGATCATTTGCATACGCCATCGTTTTATCGTCTTTACTATCGGTGTTGTTGAGATAATCGAGCACCATCGCATTCGGATAAGCGGTGCAGGAAGTTTGTTCGAAACAGCCATAAGGTTCCTGTAAAATTCCGGCAACACCTTTCATCAAATCACTCACCACATTGGGGAAAGCCGTGAAATTTATTTTCAGCGAACCTTTCACCATATTTTTCGGATTGAAAGAAAATTCTTTTTCTTTTTCCTGCGAAGAGAAAGAGGCGTTGACCGGAAATCCCTTCGCCGCAATTTTAATATTCTGCGTGAAGGCATCACCGAGTCCGCATGACTTGAAAGAAATTTTAAAGTCACCATAACCTATTTTATCCAGCACTTCGTAATCAAGATAAATTGTTTTAGCTGCGCCGGGCATTATGGTTTGCGCCTGCGGGATCACACTCAACGCTTTTAATCCGTCGGGAGAAGTGATCGTGAGTACTCCGCCGAGAGGTTTATCCGTATTATTTTTCAGCGTGAGCGGAATGGAAACATGATCTTCAGTTGCAACTTCCACCGGAACTTTTGTGCTCATGGCAAACGGAAGTTGCGTATAGAAATTTGCTTCTGCTCTTCCTGCTGTTCCGTCTGAAGAAATTCCCTCTGCTGTGGTTCGGAATGAAGTGATGTCATCCGAAGCATAGAACTCGATCACCTTGCGGCCTGTCCGGTCAACCTGCACATCAGGATTCCAGTAAATTGTATTGCGGAAATCAGTTCTTACATCCACATTTTCATTGTCATTGTAAACAGGGCCGGAAAATTTTCTTGCGCGGTAATAAACCATTTGCTGAATATTATTCTGTTCTCCATTTGCAATTCGCGCAATAACAGAAGTGTCTGCTGCTACTTCAAAAAGCCCATCGCGCAAATCATCCACCTGCTGATCCATTGCTGCTTTCACATCTTTCGATTTATCATCCGGTTGTGCGTGCTGTTGGTCTGCATCCACTGCATTCTGTACCACCACATTCTCATTGGCAAGAACGACTTGCCGATCCATTTCTACATTCGCTTCCTTTTCTTCCGGTTGCTTGGCAGCAGGTGCATCTTCGGCATCCATCAATTCTACACGGCCGGCGGAACGCGGTGCCCCTGCAGCTCCGGCACCAAATCCCCATCCCCAGTTATTTTTGTAATAATAATTTGTGGAATACAAATAGAAAACCTGTTCTTCTCCGTATTGCGTGAGTTGCACTTCCTGCGAAGTATAGTTCGATGCAGAAATATCCATCGTTACTGCAGAACTGAGATCGAGTTTTGTGAATGTGAAATGTCCGTTCGTGTCGGCGAGATAAGTGAAACCTTTGTTGATCATAAGATGCGCGTGATGCACGGGCTGGCCGGTGTACGCATCGATCACAGTTCCGCTGATGACTGCGCGCTCGCCCTGATATGCGACCGCGGGAAGATCGTCGCTCATTACTTTTTCCCATGTGAATCTTCTCCATCCCTGAGTCATGAGTAAATAATCAAGCGACTGATCGGCATCGGCTTCTTTCGGATCGAAGTAATAAGCGGGCTCTTCTATCTTTCCATTCACATCCTGCTGCAACAAAAGCTGCGAAAGAAGATTTCCTGATTTATCATTGGCAAAAGAAAGCAACTGATCATTCACTACTCCCACAGAAAGATCGGCGGGCACAGGCATTCCTTTGCTATCGGTAACGTTGAGTGTCATCACTACTTTTTCTCTCGGCTGATATTTTTGTTTGTCAGTAGTGATGGAAATATTCATCTGCCGGTCTTTGTTCACGAAGGCAAGACGTTCGCAGCGTGCGATTCCTTTTGCATCGAACAACGTGATCTGCGCAACGCCCATCGGGAAATTCTCGGTAGAGAAAATGAATTTGTTCAATCCTTTTTTCGCATTCACGATGGTGGAATAATAAATTTTTCCGCGCACCTGCGCAAGGAGAGAGAGATCTTCCATGTCGCCTGAATTCACACTCACGCCCACTTCCCCGCTTTTTGAATTATCGATGTTCATCACATATCCATTAGGAAGTGCGGCCGGTAATTCGAATTTTTCATTCACACCTTCGGGCTTCGTGATCTTTGCATAATATTTTTCATTGGGCTGCGGGGTAATATTAAAGGCGCCCATTCCATTATGAAAACTGGAGAACGATGCAACCTGGCTGCCTTTTTCTGTTACCACAATTCCTTCCACGTCGGCAGGTTTTCCGAATTCGTTGAGTGCATTGAATGCCACATTGCTTTGCATTCCATTAACGAGATCGCCGCCTTCCGGGAAAAGATTCATGGAAATTTTATTGAGCACAATGGGAATGGAACGCGAAACACTTTCGGTACTTCCTTCATAATCCACCATCACGTTCAGCAATCCGTCGTTCGTGGCAAGATCTTTCGGAAGATTGAAGCGGATTATTTTCACGCCCGAATCATCGGTCGATTCTGTTTTCTCCAGCAATTTAGTTCCGTTGAGGTTACTCACATAACGAATCGCATAATCCGAAAGCGGTTTATTCTCATTGGTATTCACTTCCAGTTTTGCGATCACCTCGTCACCGGGGCCGAACGCTTTTTTCTCGAATTCAAGTTTCATTTTCAGTTTGGGAAGGATGACTTGTTGCAACTGGAATTCTTTTTCAAAATAATTATTCTCTCCGTCGTTCTTCATCCAGTTCGTGTAAGCGCGGATCTTGTACAAGCCGCCTGCCTGTTCTTTTGCGAATGAGAAATCGCCGGCAGCCACACCATTATTGGCAATGATATTTATTGTTTGTGTTACGGCTCCTTTGGGATCGATGAGATCAACATGAACAATGTCACTTTTTTTCGATGGCTTCAGCGTTTGCCCGTTGCGCACAAAAACAGAAAGCCACATGGTTTCTCCCGGACTATATAAAGGTTTGTCAGTAGAAACATACACGCGGTCTTCAGGAAGTTGTTTGTTGTAATCGGATAATTTCTGTTTCACCGATTTAATAAATTCATTTTCCATCGGGAGTTGGAAATATCCTGCGGGATACAGCCATGCGAACATGGTAAAAGCTGCAATGAGCAGCGTAGCGAATCCCAGCGATTTACGGGTAATGAGCTTGTTCATGTTTATGGATTTAAGTGGATAGTCGTTGTTTAATTTCAGCAATAGGATGCGACCTGAATAATGTTTCCATAAATCCGTTAAAAGAAGTGTGAAATACCGGCGAAAAAAAATATTTTTCTGAACTTATGGAATCGTGTGGAGTGATGCATCACCGGCGAAAACTGTTTTCGGTTCGCTTATTTAGAGGCTGTTTAAATTTCATCCTTCTGTTTTGTTATGCGCCATTTTTGTCCATCCTTCGTTGCATTTCTTGGCCGTAGTCGCTCCACTATGGCCTGCAAAATGCGTCTCGGCTGAACAAAAATGGCATCATAACAATT